>NZ_AP043603.1:0-12619 GCF_059725405.1 Anabaenopsis sp. NIES-4685
GCTAGGTTTAAGTCTCCACTAATAATGTTGATTTGGGAGTTAATAATATATGCTTTAACTGCGGCTGGTTGCTCTTCTCCCAGGATGTCTGTGTTGAATAGGGCACTAAATGCGTTTCTAAGTATATCTTGTGATTGCCACCCCAATGTGTTGAATGCTAAGGCTACACCCAGGGCTGTATCACCTGTATCTAGTGAGCTTGATAAGGTAGCATCAATTATGGACTTGTTATCAGCAGTAATATATACATTACCTGTGGTAGCAATATTACTATTGCTGATGTACGCTTCTGCCTGACTCAGTACCAGGTTAGTAACTGCTATCCCCCCTCCTGCTACTACTGTACCACTGCCATATAAACTACCTCCAGATGCTGTGATAGTACTCTCTGTATTAGCTGTAATAATTGCTGACTCTTCGGCTTTGATGCTAATACTATCGGCGGTGATTTGAGCTTTATTTATCCAACTTCCTACCTGACTGCGTACGTCGTTACGTACTACCATTGCTCCTACGGCTTTAGCATCTGAATCACTAACGTTACCTATATTTGGTACATAATCTGCTGTTTCTTGGGTGACTTTTTCCCAGAGACTACTATTTGTATAGTTTTCATTACCTAAGTCTATGCTGGTGTTATCACTGCCTTTAAATCTATAGACGCTGCCACCATCTCCACCTTGAGTGTAATCTGCTGCTATTCTGACTTTTTCCCCCTGGTCTACTACTTTTGTTCCTGATGCGGTGGTGTATTCGTAGTCATCTAAATAATTCAGGTAGTTTTGAATAATGCCTAAGCCGCCATCGTTGGTGGTTACGGATTTACTGACTATGGTACTGGTGGCTTCTATCCCCGCTGTGTCTTTGGCTGTGATGCTCATCGTCCCACCTACTATGACTACTCCCGGTGTGGCGGTGCTGTAGTCTATGTAGGCTTGGGCTTGGCTGTTAACTAGGTTACTAATTAGGGCTGCTCCTATGGCCATACCGGAGGCTCCATAGAGGGCTGATGCGGCTGATTCGGCTTGGTTGCTGACTTTGGCTGTGATCTAGGCGGTGGAGTCTGCTAGTAAGGTGAGATTCCCTGGTGTGGTGATGCTGCTGTCTTGGATGTAGGCTTTAACTGTGAATGGTTTAGCAGTGCCTAACACTGAATCCCCTAATAAGGCATCTAGGGTGTTGCTCAACAGGTTTTGTGGTTGCCATCCTATGCTGTTGAAGGCGAGGGTGACTCCGGCGGCTGTATCTCCTGATGTGGCGTTGGTGAAGATGGTGGCATTTATCTGACCGTCTGATATCCCCTCTAGTGTAATATCTCCGGTGCTGGTTTCTATTTGACTGTTACTGATGTAGGCTGTGGTTTCACTGACTACGGTGTTGGTGGCTATGGTGCCGGCTACGGCTATGACTGTGCCACTACCGTAGGCACTACCTCCTGATGCTGATGCTGTGGTTTCTGCTAGGGCTGTGATTTGGCTGCTGTCTTGGGCACTGATGCTCAGGCTACTACCTTTGACATCTCCATTGTGGATGTAGCTACTGACTTGACTGCGCACGTCGTTACGTACTACTAATCCCCCTACTCCCATGGCGTCTGAGTCGCTGATGTTTAAGCCGGTGGGGAGGATGTTGATGTTATTTAGTGCTTTCCATAGGGCATAGTTGGTATAGTCTTGTGTCCCTAGGTCTATGGTGGCGGCAGTACCCATGTACTGGTACACTTGCCCTGCTATGCCTTTTTCTTCGGCGTAATCGCTGGCTAGTCTAACTTGGTCTCCGAATTTTAGCTGTTTGCTGCCGGAGTTGCTGGTATATTTATATTCTTCTAGTAACTGTTTCCCTAGGTTATTGAGGATGCCTACTCCCCCGTCGTTGCTGGTGTTGGAGGAGGCTATGACTTTGGTGTCGGCGTTGATGTGGCTTTCATCCAGGGAATCTATGTCTATGCTGCCTGTTATTTGGATTTTCCCTGTATGTTCTGTGTTGTCTATGGAGGCTTGGGCATGACTGTTGATGAGGTTACTAGCTAATATGCCACTGGTGGCCATGCCGGTGACTGCATCCAGGGCTGATGCGGCTGATGTGGCTTCGTTACTGACTTTGGCTGTGATTTGCTGTTGGGATTGGGCTGTGATTGTTAGATTCAGTGCGTTGACTGTGGTTTTTTCTATGTAGGCTTTGACTTGGGCTGGTTGGGCTGTGCCTACTATGTCACTGCCTAATAGGGCATCCAGTGTGCCAGCGAATATGTTTTGTGGTTCCCATCCTATGGTATTGAATGCTACTGTTACCCCTACGGCTGTGTCTCCTGATGTGGAGGCGCTCTTGTTTTCTGCTTCTATTTGGGATGTGTTGCTGGCCGCTACTGTGATATCCCCACTGCTGTTGATATTACTGTTGCTAATGTACGCTTGTGCTTGACTGAGGATTTCGTTGACTGCTAGGGAGCCGTTAACTGCTATGACTGTGCCTGTTCCATAGGCGCTACCTCCTGATGCTGTGATGCTACTGTCTATTTTGGCTGTGATGCTGGCATTTTCTATGGCTCTGACTGTGAGTGTTTCTGTGTTGATGCTGCTGTTTTTGATGTAGCTTTCTACTTGACCGCTGACTTTGTTGGTGACTACTATCCCCCCTACTCCCATGGCGTTTGAGTCACTGATGTTGTTCCCTTGGGGAATTATTTGGGTTCCTGTGACTGGTTTCCAATATCCATAGTCGCTGTAGTCCGCTGTACTCAGGTCTATGGCAGTGTTATCTAATCCTAGGTATTCGTATACTTTCCCTGTGGTTGCTTCTCTGACTCTTTCCCCAAATTTCAGGGTTCTCTCCCCTTCGTTGCTGTTATGGTCGGCGGGGATGAGGTTGTTGATTCCCCCTTGTAATAAGGCGGCTCCGCCGTCGTTGGTGGTAATGCTAGAGGATACTATTTTGCTGTTGCTGTATATGCCTATGTTGTCTTGGGCTGTGATGTCTGTTGTCCCACCAATGACTGCGCTACCTACTGGGCTATCTATGTAAGCTGCTACTGTTGTGCTGACTCTGTTGCTGGCGAGGATGCCTCCCACGCTCATGCCGCTGGCTCCATATAGGGCTGATGCTACTGAATTGGCTGCATTACTTACTGTGGCGTTGATTTGCGCTGCTGATGTGGCTGCTAGGTTTAAGTCTCCACTAATAATGTTGATTTGGGAGTTAATAATATATGCTTTAACTGCGGCTGGTTGCTCTTCTCCCAGGATGTCTGTGTTGAATAGGGCACTAAATGCGTTTCTAAGTATATCTTGTGATTGCCACCCCAATGTGTTGAATGCTAAGGCTACACCCAGGGCTGTATCACCTGTATCTAGTGAGCTTGATAAGGTAGCATCAATTATGGACTTGTTATCAGCAGTAATATATACATTACCTGTGGTAGCAATATTACTATTGCTGATGTACGCTTCTGCCTGACTCAGTACCAGGTTAGTAACTGCTATCCCCCCTCCTGCTACTACTGTACCACTGCCATATAAACTACCTCCAGATGCTGTGATAGTACTCTCTGTATTAGCTGTAATAATTGCTGACTCTTCGGCTTTGATGCTAATACTATCGGCGGTGATTTGAGCTTTATTTATCCAACTTCCTACCTGACTGCGTACGTCGTTACGTACTACCATTGCTCCTACGGCTTTAGCATCTGAATCACTAACGTTACCTATATTTGGTACATAATCTGCTGTTTCTTGGGTGACTTTTTCCCAGAGACTACTATTTGTATAGTTTTCATTACCTAAGTCTATGCTGGTGTTATCACTGCCTTTAAATCTATAGACGCTGCCACCATCTCCACCTTGAGTGTAATCTGCTGCTATTCTGACTTTTTCCCCTGGTCTACTACTTTTGTTCCTGATGCGGTGGTGTATTCGTAGTCATCTAAATAATTCAGGTAGTTTTGAATAATGCCTAAGCCGCCATCGTTGGTGGTTACGGATTTACTGACTATGGTACTGGTGGCTTCTATCCCCGCTGTGTCTTTGGCTGTGATGCTCATCGTCCCACCTACTATGACTACTCCCGGTGTGGCGGTGCTGTAGTCTATGTAGGCTTGGGCTTGGCTGTTAACTAGGTTACTAATTAGGGCTGCTCCTATGGCCATACCGGAGGCTCCATAGAGGGCTGATGCGGCTGATTCGGCTTGGTTGCTGACTTTGGCTGTGATCTGGGCGGTGGAGTCTGCTAGTAAGGTGAGATTCCCTGGTGTGGTGATGCTGCTGTCTTGGATGTAGGCTTTAACTGTGAATGGTTTAGCAGTGCCTAACACTGAATCCCCTAATAAGGCATCTAGGGTGTTGCTCAACAGGTTTTGTGGTTGCCATCCTATGCTGTTGAAGGCGAGGGTGACTCCGGCGGCTGTATCTCCTGATGTGGCGTTGGTGAAGATGGTGGCATTTATCTGACCGTCTGATATCCCCTCTAGTGTAATATCTCCGGTGCTGGTTTCTATTTGACTGTTACTGATGTAGGCTGTGGTTTCACTGACTACGGTGTTGGTGGCTATGGTGCCGGCTACGGCTATGACTGTGCCACTACCGTAGGCACTACCTCCTGATGCTGATGCTGTGGTTTCTGCTAGGGCTGTGATTTGGCTGCTGTCTTGGGCACTGATGCTCAGGCTACTACCTTTGACATCTCCATTGTGGATGTAGCTACTGACTTGACTGCGCACGTCGTTACGTACTACTAATCCCCCTACTCCCATGGCGTCTGAGTCGCTGATGTTTAAGCCGGTGGGGAGGATGTTGATGTTATTTAGTGCTTTCCATAGGGCATAGTTGGTATAGTCTTGTGTCCCTAGGTCTATGGTGGCGGCAGTACCCATGTACTGGTACACTTGCCCTGCTATGCCTTTTTCTTCGGCGTAATCGCTGGCTAGTCTAACTTGGTCTCCGAATTTTAGCTGTTTGCTGCCGGAGTTGCTGGTATATTTATATTCTTCTAGTAACTGTTTCCCTAGGTTATTGAGGATGCCTACTCCCCCGTCGTTGCTGGTGTTGGAGGAGGCTATGACTTTGGTGTCGGCGTTGATGTGGCTTTCATCCAGGGAATCTATGTCTATGCTGCCTGTTATTTGGATTTTCCCTGTATGTTCTGTGTTGTCTATGGAGGCTTGGGCATGACTGTTGATGAGGTTACTAGCTAATATGCCACTGGTGGCCATGCCGGTGGCTCCATACAGGGCTGATGCGGCTGATGTGGCTTCGTTACTGACTTTGGCTGTGATTTGCTGTTGGGATTGGGCTGTGATTGTTAGATTCAGTGCGTTGACTGTGGTTTTTTCTATGTAGGCTTTGACTTGGGCTGGTTGGGCTGTGCCTACTATGTCACTGCCTAATAGGGCATCCAGTGTGCCAGCGAATATGTTTTGTGGTTCCCATCCTATGGTATTGAATGCTACTGTTACCCCTACGGCTGTGTCTCCTGATGTGGAGGCGCTCTTGTTTTCTGCTTCTATTTGGGATGTGTTGCTGGCCGCTACTGTGATATCCCCACTGCTGTTGATATTACTGTTGCTAATGTACGCTTGTGCTTGACTGAGGATTTCGTTGACTGCTAGGGAGCCGTTAACTGCTATGACTGTGCCTGTTCCATAGGCGCTACCTCCTGATGCTGTGATGCTACTGTCTATTTTGGCTGTGATGCTGGCATTTTCTATGGCTCTGACTGTGAGTGTTTCTGTGTTGATGCTGCTGTTTTTGATGTAGCTTTCTACTTGACCGCTGACTTTGTTGGTGACTACTATCCCCCTACTCCCATGGCGTTTGAGTCACTGATGTTGTTCCCTTGGGGAATTATTTGGGTTCCTGTGACTGGTTTCCAATATCCATAGTCGCTGTAGTCCGCTGTACTCAGGTCTATGGCAGTGTTATCTAATCCTAGGTATTCGTATACTTTCCCTGTGGTTGCTTCTCTGACTCTTTCCCCAAATTTCAGGGTTCTCTCCCCTTCGTTGCTGTTATGGTCGGCGGGGATGAGGTTGTTGATTCCCCCTTGTAATAAGGCGGCTCCGCCGTCGTTGGTGGTAATGCTAGAGGATACTATTTTGCTGTTGCTGTATATGCCTATGTTGTCTTGGGCTGTGATGTCTGTTGTCCCACCAATGACTGCGCTACCTACTGGGCTATCTATGTAAGCTGCTACTGTTGTGCTGACTCTGTTGCTGGCGAGGATGCCTCCCACGCTCATGCCGCTGGCTCCATATAGGGCTGATGCTACTGAATTGGCTGCATTACTTACTGTGGCGTTGATTTGCGCTGCTGATGTGGCTGCTAGGTTTAAGTCTCCACTAATAATGTTGATTTGGGAGTTAATAATATATGCTTTAACTGCGGCTGGTTGCTCTTCTCCCAGGATGTCTGTGTTGAATAGGGCACTAAATGCGTTTCTAAGTATATCTTGTGATTGCCACCCCAATGTGTTGAATGCTAAGGCTACACCCAGGGCTGTATCACCTGTATCTAGTGAGCTTGATAAGGTAGCATCAATTATGGACTTGTTATCAGCAGTAATATATACATTACCTGTGGTAGCAATATTACTATTGCTGATGTACGCTTCTGCCTGACTCAGTACCAGGTTAGTAACTGCTATCCCCCCTCCTGCTACTACTGTACCACTGCCATATAAACTACCTCCAGATGCTGTGATAGTACTCTCTGTATTAGCTGTAATAATTGCTGACTCTTCGGCTTTGATGCTAATACTATCGGCGGTGATTTGAGCTTTATTTATCCAACTTCCTACCTGACTGCGTACGTCGTTACGTACTACCATTGCTCCTACGGCTTTAGCATCTGAATCACTAACGTTACCTATATTTGGTACATAATCTGCTGTTTCTTGGGTGACTTTTTCCCAGAGACTACTATTTGTATAGTTTTCATTACCTAAGTCTATGCTGGTGTTATCACTGCCTTTAAATCTATAGACGCTGCCACCATCTCCACCTTGAGTGTAATCTGCTGCTATTCTGACTTTTTCCCCCTGGTCTACTACTTTTGTTCCTGATGCGGTGGTGTATTCGTAGTCATCTAAATAATTCAGGTAGTTTTGAATAATGCCTAAGCCGCCATCGTTGGTGGTTACGGATTTACTGACTATGGTACTGGTGGCTTCTATCCCCGCTGTGTCTTTGGCTGTGATGCTCATCGTCCCACCTACTATGACTACTCCCGGTGTGGCGGTGCTGTAGTCTATGTAGGCTTGGGCTTGGCTGTTAACTAGGTTACTAATTAGGGCTGCTCCTATGGCCATACCGGAGGCTCCATAGAGGGCTGATGCGGCTGATTCGGCTTGGTTGCTGACTTTGGCTGTGATCTGGGCGGTGGAGTCTGCTAGTAAGGTGAGATTCCCTGGTGTGGTGATGCTGCTGTCTTGGATGTAGGCTTTAACTGTGAATGGTTTAGCAGTGCCTAACACTGAATCCCCTAATAAGGCATCTAGGGTGTTGCTCAACAGGTTTTGTGGTTGCCATCCTATGCTGTTGAAGGCGAGGGTGACTCCGGCGGCTGTATCTCCTGATGTGGCGTTGGTGAAGATGGTGGCATTTATCTGACCGTCTGATATCCCCTCTAGTGTAATATCTCCGGTGCTGGTTTCTATTTGACTGTTACTGATGTAGGCTGTGGTTTCACTGACTACGGTGTTGGTGGCTATGGTGCCGGCTACGGCTATGACTGTGCCACTACCGTAGGCACTACCTCCTGATGCTGATGCTGTGGTTTCTGCTAGGGCTGTGATTTGGCTGCTGTCTTGGGCACTGATGCTCAGGCTACTACCTTTGACATCTCCATTGTGGATGTAGCTACTGACTTGACTGCGCACGTCGTTACGTACTACTAATCCCCCTACTCCCATGGCGTCTGAGTCGCTGATGTTTAAGCCGGTGGGGAGGATGTTGATGTTATTTAGTGCTTTCCATAGGGCATAGTTGGTATAGTCTTGTGTCCCTAGGTCTATGGTGGCGGCAGTACCCATGTACTGGTACACTTGCCCTGCTATGCCTTTTTCTTCGGCGTAATCGCTGGCTAGTCTAACTTGGTCTCCGAATTTTAGCTGTTTGCTGCCGGAGTTGCTGGTATATTTATATTCTTCTAGTAACTGTTTCCCTAGGTTATTGAGGATGCCTACTCCCCCGTCGTTGCTGGTGTTGGAGGAGGCTATGACTTTGGTGTCGGCGTTGATGTGGCTTTCATCCAGGGAATCTATGTCTATGCTGCCTGTTATTTGGATTTTCCCTGTATGTTCTGTGTTGTCTATGGAGGCTTGGGCATGACTGTTGATGAGGTTACTAGCTAATATGCCACTGGTGGCCATTCCGGTGGCTCCATACAGGGCTGATGCGGCTGATGTGGCTTCGTTACTGACTTTGGCTGTGATTTGCTGTTGGGATTGGGCTGTGATTGTTAGATTCAGTGCGTTGACTGTGGTTTTTTCTATGTAGGCTTTGACTTGGGCTGGTTGGGCTGTGCCTACTATGTCACTGCCTAATAGGGCATCCAGTGTGCCAGCGAATATGTTTTGTGGTTCCCATCCTATGGTATTGAATGCTACTGTTACCCCTACGGCTGTGTCTCCTGATGTGGAGGCGCTCTTGTTTTCTGCTTCTATTTGGGATGTGTTGCTGGCCGCTACTGTGATATCCCCACTGCTGTTGATATTACTGTTGCTAATGTACGCTTGTGCTTGACTGAGGATTTCGTTGACTGCTAGGGAGCCGTTAACTGCTATGACTGTGCCTGTTCCATAGGCGCTACCTCCTGATGCTGTGATGCTACTGTCTATTTTGGCTGTGATGCTGGCATTTTCTATGGCTCTGACTGTGAGTGTTTCTGTGTTGATGCTGCTGTTTTTGATGTAGCTTTCTACTTGACCGCTGACTTTGTTGGTGACTACTATCCCCTACTCCCATGGCGTTTGAGTCACTGATGTTGTTCCCTTGGGGAATTATTTGGGTTCCTGTGACTGGTTTCCAATATCCATAGTCGCTGTAGTCCGCTGTACTCAGGTCTATGGCAGTGTTATCTAATCCTAGGTATTCGTATACTTTCCCTGTGGTTGCTTCTCTGACTCTTTCCCCAAATTTCAGGGTTCTCTCCCCTTCGTTGCTGTTATGGTCGGCGGGGATAAGGTTGTTGATTCCCCCTTGTAATAAGGCGGCTCCGCCGTCGTTGGTGGTAATGCTAGAGGATACTATTTTGCTGTTGCTGTATATGCCTATGTTGTCTTGGGCTGTGATGTCTGTTGTCCCACCAATGACTGCGCTACCTACTGGGCTATCTATGTAAGCTGCTACTGTTGTGCTGACTCTGTTGCTGGCGAGGATGCCTCCCACGCTCATGCCGCTGGCTCCATATAGGGCTGATGCTACTGAATTGGCTGCATTACTTACTGTGGCGTTGATTTGCGCTGCTGATGTGGCTGCTAGGTTTAAGTCTCCACTAATAATGTTGATTTGGGAGTTAATAATATATGCTTTAACTGCGGCTGGTTGCTCTTCTCCCAGGATGTCTGTGTTGAATAGGGCACTAAATGCGTTTCTAAGTATATCTTGTGATTGCCACCCCAATGTGTTGAATGCTAAGGCTACACCAGGGCTGTATCACCTGTATCTAGTGAGCTTGATAAGGTAGCATCAATTATGGACTTGTTATCAGCAGTAATATATACATTACCTGTGGTAGCAATATTACTATTGCTGATGTACGCTTCTCCTGACTCAGTACCAGGTTAGTAACTGCTATCCCCCCTCCTGCTACTACTGTACCACTGCCATATAAACTACCTCCAGATGCTGTGATAGTACTCTCTGTATTAGCTGTAATAATTGCTGACTCTTCGGCTTTGATGCTAATACTATCGGCGGTGATTTGAGCTTTATTTATCCAACTTCCTACCTGACTCCGTACGTCGTTACGTACTACCATTGCTCCTACGGCTTTAGCATCTGAATCACTAACGTTACCTATATTTGGTACATAATCTGCTGTTTCTTGGGTGACTTTTTCCCAGAGACTACTATTTGTATAGTTTTCATTACCTAAGTCTATGCTGGTGTTATCACTGCCTTTAAATCTATAGACGCTACCACCATCTCCACCTTGAGTGTAATCTGCTGCTATTCTGACTTTTTCCCCCTGGTCTACTACTTTTGTTCCTGATGCGGTGGTGTATTCGTAGTCATCTAAATAATTCAGGTAGTTTTGAATAATGCCTAAGCTTCGCCATCGTTGGTGGTTACGGATTTACTGACTATGGTACTGGTGGCTTCTATCCCCGCTGTGTCTTTGGCTGTGATGCTCATCGTCCCACCTACTATGACTACTCCCGGTGTGGCGGTGCTGTAGTCTATGTAGGCTTGGGCTTGGCTGTTAACTAGGTTACTAATTAGGGCTGCTCCTATGGCAGTACCGGAGGCTCCATGAGGGCTGATGCGGCTGATTCGGCTTGGTTGCTGACTTTGGCTGTGATCTGGGCGGTGGAGTCTGCTAGTAAGGTGAGATTCCCCTGGTGTGGTGATGCTGCTGTCTTGGATGTAGGCTTTAACTGTGAATGGTTTAGCAGTGCCTAACACTGAATCCCCTAATAAGGCATCTAGGGTGTTGCTCAACAGGTTTTGTGGTTGCCATCCTATGCTGTTGAAGGCGAGGGTGACTCCGGCGGCTGTATCTCCTGATGTGGCGTTGGTGAAGATGGTGGCATTTATCTGACCGTCTGATATCCCCTCTAGTGTAATATCTCCGGTGCTGGTTTCTATTTGACTGTTACTGATGTAGGCTGTGGTTTCACTGACTACGGTGTTGGTGGCTATGGTGCAGGCTACGGCTATGACTGTGCCACTACCGTAGGCACTACCTCCTGATGCTGATGCTGTGGTTTCTGCTAGGGCTGTGATTTGGCTGCTGTCTTGGGCACTGATGCTCAGGCTACTACCTTTGACATCTCCATTGTGGATGTAGCTACTGACTTGACTGCGCACGTCGTTACGTACTACTAATCCCCTATCTCCCATGGCGTCTGAGTCGCTGATGTTTAAGCCGGTGGGGAGGATGTTGATGTTATTTAGTGCTTTCCATAGGGCATAGTTGGTATAGTCTTGTGTCCCTAGGTCTATGGTGGCGGCAGTACCCATGTACTGGTACACTTGCCCTGCTATGCCTTTTTCTTCGGCGTAATCGCTGGCTAGTCTAACTTGGTCTCCGAATTTTAGCTGTTTGCTGCCGGAGTTGCTGGTATATTTATATTCTTCTAGTAACTGTTTCCCTAGGTTATTGAGGATGCCTACTCCCCCGTCGTTGCTGGTGTTGGAGGAGGCTATGACTTTGGTGTCGGCGTTGATGTGGCTTTCATCCAGGGAATCTATGTCTATGCTGCCTGTTATTTGGATTTTCCCTGTATGTTCTGTGTTGTCTATGGAGGCTTGGGCATGACTGTTGATGAGGTTACTAGCTAATATGCCACTGGTGGCCATGCCGGTGGCTCCATACAGGGCTGATGCGGCTGATGTGGCTTCGTTACTGACTTTGGCTGTGATTTGCTGTTGGGATTGGGCTGTGATTGTTAGATTCAGTGCGTTGACTGTGGTTTTTTCTATGTAGGCTTTGACTTGGGCTGGTTGGGCTGTGCCTACTATGTCACTGCCTAATAGGGCATCCAGTGTGCCAGCGAATATGTTTTGTGGTTCCCATCCTATGGTATTGAATGCTACTGTTACCCCTACGGCTGTGTCTCCTGATGTGGAGGCGCTCTTGTTTTCTGCTTCTATTTGGGATGTGTTGCTGGCCGCTACTGTGATATCCCCACTGCTGTTGATATTACTGTTGCTAATGTACGCTTGTGCTTGACTGAGGATTTCGTTGACTGCTAGGGAGCCGTTAACTGCTATGACTGTGCCTGTTCCATAGGCGCTACCTCCTGATGCTGTGATGCTACTGTCTATTTTGGCTGTGATGCTGGCATTTTCTATGGCTCTGACTGTGAGTGTTTCTGTGTTGATGCTGCTGTTTTTGATGTAGCTTTCTACTTGACCGCTGACTTTGTTGGTGACTACTATCCCCCCTACTCCCATGGCGTTTGAGTCACTGATGTTGTTCCCTTGGGGAATTATTTGGGTTCCTGTGACTGGTTTCCAATATCCATAGTCGCTGTAGTCCGCTGTACTCAGGTCTATGGCAGTGTTATCTAATCCTAGGTATTCGTATACTTTCCCTGTGGTTGCTTCTCTGACTCTTTCCCCAAATTTCAGGGTTCTCTCCCCTTCGTTGCTGTTATGGTCGGCGGGGATGAGGTTGTTGATTCCCCCTTGTAATAAGGCGGCTCCGCCGTCGTTGGTGGTAATGCTAGAGGATACTATTTTGCTGTTGCTGTATATGCCTATGTTGTCTTGGGCTGTGATGTCTGTTGTCCCACCAATGACTGCGCTACCTACTGGGCTATCTATGTAAGCTGCTACTGTTGTGCTGACTCTGTTGCTGGCGAGGATGCCTCCCACGCTCATGCCGCTGGCTCCATATAGGGCTGATGCTACTGAATTGGCTGCATTACTTACTGTGGCGTTGATTTGCGCTGCTGATGTGGC